>DATHMF010000005.1 GCA_035487355.1 Terriglobales bacterium
TCATGCGGATGTCTCGACTGTACCGGCGAGGGCAGGATGCCCTGGCGACAACCGGCAAGATGCCGGCGCTACCAAAAAATACAAGCTATGTCATCCCCTGTAACTACCATCATCGACGTCGGCAAGCACGAGGGACAGAGCGTTACCATTCGCGGCTGGCTCTATAACCTGCGCGAGAGTGGGAAACTCTTGTTTCCGCAGCTGCGTGATGGCTCGGGCGTGATTCAGGGTATCGTGCCCAAGAATGCCGTGTCGCCCGAAGTCTTCGAAGCCGTAAAGAGCTTGACCCAGGAATCCAGCGTAATTGTTGAAGGCAAGGTTCGCGCCGACAAACGCGCTCCCGGTGGCTATGAGCTCGACATCTCGAATGTGCAGGTAATCCAGCGGGTCGCCGAAAATGATCCCTATCCCATCTCGCTGAAAGAGCATGGCGTCGACTTCCTGATGGAGCATCGGCATCTCTGGGTACGGACGCCACGGCAGGCTGCGATTTTGCGGGTGCGGGCAGAGATTATCAAGGCTGCGCGCGATTTTTTTGACGAGCGCGGCTTCACGTTAACGGATCCCCCAATTCTTACGCCGGCCGCGTGTGAAGGTACAAGCACGCTGTTTCCCGTCGATTACTTCGACGAGCAAGCTTACCTTACGCAGTCGGGACAGCTTTACATCGAAGCCACCGCCATGGCGCTGGGCAAGGTCTATTCTTTCGGACCAACCTTTCGCGCCGAGAAATCCAAAACGCGGCGGCACCTTACAGAGTTCTGGATGGTCGAGCCCGAGGTCGCCTACGCCACAATTGATGACATCATGGATTTGGCGGAAGGGTTCATCAGTTTTATCGTGCAGCGCTGTCTGGAAAAACGCCGCCCGGAACTCGAAACCATCGGTCGTGATGTCAGTAAGCTGGAAAAAATTACAGCTCCTTTTCCGCGCATTACCTATGACGAAGCGGTCAAGATGCTGCAAGAAGGTCACGCAGAAGGAAAAGTAGAAAACAAATTCGAATGGGGCGGCGACTTTGGCTCGCCCGATGAGACCTATCTCTCTTCCAAGTTCGAGAAGCCCGTGATGGTGCATCGCTATCCGACACAGATCAAGGCTTTTTACATGGAGCCCGATCCGCAGCGCCCCGAACTCGCGCTTTGCGTAGATGTCCTCGCGCCCGAAGGCTACGGAGAAATCATCGGCGGCTCACAGCGCATAGGGTCATACGAGCACTTGCTCAAGCGCATTCACGAGCACGGATTGCCGGAAGAGGCCTTCAAGTGGTATCTCGATCTGCGCAAGTATGGCGGCGTTCCCCACGGAGGTTTCGGTATGGGCATCGAACGCGCCGTGGCCTGGATATGCGGGCTGGAACATGTGCGGGAGACCATTCCGTTCGCGCGAACATTGAATCGTATTTATCCGTAGGAAAGTCTTTTATGGTTGAAACTGCAGTCCTGGAAAACAACCCCGAAGTTGCAACCAAGCCGGCAACCTCTTCAAAATTTCCCCACGGCAAAAAGATCCGTGTAATCGGAGTGCCGCTTGACCTGGGCCAGTCGCGCCGCGGCGTGGATATGGGCCCTTCCGCGGTCCGGGTCGCTGGACTGGAAGCGCGCCTGGAAGCCCTTGGCCACGACGTGGAAGATGGTGGAAATATCCCTGTTGCCATTGCCGAGCAAAAAAAAGAAGGCCGGGCCAACGCAAAATACCTGAAAGAGATCACCGAAACCTGCACCAAGCATGCCGAACTCATCGTGAAGACTTTGGAGGCCGGCAAGATTCCTTTAGTGCTGGGTGGCGACCACTCGGTGGCTGCCGGAACTGTGGCGGGCGTGGCTGAATTTGAACGCCGCAAGAATGAAAAGATCGGCCTCATCTGGGTTGATGCTCACGCCGATATGAATACTCCTGAAACTTCCCCAAGTGGGAATGTGCATGGCATGCCCCTGGCTGCGCTTGTGGGGTTAGGTCCACCCGAGCTGGCCAATATTTTTAATTTCTCGCCTAAAGTTGCAGCAGAAAATTGCGTGCTGGTAGGGGCGCGCGACATTGACGCAGCAGAAAAAGAAAACATCCGCAAAGCCGGCATCGAGGTTTTTACCATGCGCGATATTGATGAGCGCGGCATGCGCTCCGTCATGGAAGAGGCGCTACGCCTGGCAGGACGCGACACCGTCGGCTATCACGTCTCGCTCGACATGGATTGGATTGATCCTGAAGACGCCCCCGGCGTGGGCACTCCGGTGCGCGGCGGCGCTACCTATCGCGAGGCCCACCTCGCCATGGAGATCATCGCCGACCACGCCCGCATGCTGAGCTTTGAAATCGTGGAAGTCAACCCCGTCATTGACGAGCACAATCAAACCGCCGACTTGGCGGTTGAACTTGCCATCTCAGCCTTTGGAAAAAAGATTCTTTGAAGTTTCCACAAACAAAAAATTGGCGCCCCTTTGCGGAGCGCCCAAATTCTATACACCCAAATTCCATATAGATGACACTTCCATTAGTTGGGCATAACCACGGTGTCAATCACGTGGATTACGCCATTCGACTGGAAAACATCGGCAATCGTGATGGAAGACGTATTGCCCTTCTCGTCTTTCAGGATGAGCTGTTTGCCTTCCTGCGACACCCAAAGCTTGCCGCCGCTCACGGTGGTCAGCGAAGCCGTTCCCTTGCCTTTTTTGATCATCTTTTTCAGGTCAGAGGCGCTCAGCTTGCCGGCAACAACGTGGTAGGTCAGTACCTTGGTCAACATGTCTTTGTTCTCCGGCTTAAGCAGGGTATCAACCGTTCCCGCCGGAAGTTTGCTGAAAGCTTCATTGGTGGGAGCGAAGACCGTAAAAGGTCCAGCCCCTTTGAGCGTGTCTACCAGTCCGGCTGCCTTGACCGCCGCCACCAGCGTGGTGTGGTCGGCCGAGTTGACGGCGTTATCAATGATGTCTTTCGTGGGATACATGGCCGCGCCACCCACCATGGGATCTCCGGCAAAAGCCATGACCGAGGTCAGAGCGATCGCAAGGGCCGCAATCGTGATTACAATTCTCTTATTCACAGCAAGTTCTCCTAACTTTGTTTTTGTGATTTGTACTGCGCTTTGATTACGGCAATGCATTTACGTTTGGATTGCAATTCTCGTTGCAAAAAAGTTTTTAAAAAATTCAATCCGGATTTCTGTCTCTCACGTAATCATCATTGAGAAGAAAAGAAATTCTGCTCCGGCTGCCGGCTGAATCCTTCTCCAATATGTCTTGCTGCGAAAACAAGTTGGAGCGTGCCATAATGAGCGCTCATGCCATTCGAGCTCTTCATCAACGGCGGCACGTTTGATGTCCACAGCCTCGACGAGCTGCGTTTGCAGCTCAGGAAAGTCAATCAGACACAGTTTTCAGAATTGGAGTTATGCACACCTGACGGCTGGCCGGTGCTTCATGTGCTTGTGAATGGTGAAACAGCCTGGCTGATGTTTCTGCGCTACGAGGGTGATGCCGGCTTTTCCACGCGTAATCCCGACTACGCCGGATCAGAAAAAGATGTAATCGAGTTCTACCTCTCCAACGGACAACGCGATGAATACCCAGCTTCGTGGAACATCACGACCATCGAAGCCTTGCGCGCACTGGAATATTTTTTTACTGACTCCAAGCGCGCACTCTGGCTCGCTTGGCATGAAGGCTAGGTCGTGTCATCGGCCCGCAAATCGGCGATCAGCTTTCACCTTGTGGATACAATCGCCTTCATTATTGCTTGTGGTTAGAGCAGGGAATCGAGGGTTGGGAATCAGCGGGATCGGTGGAATCAGGGGTTTTGGATAAAAGCTTGCCGTCTTTCAGGGTGTACTCGGTGCCTCGCCAGGTCACATTGTGTCCGGCGAAGCTGACGAGCCATACGGCAGCGGCGGCCCAATCCCGTAAAGGCAGTAGCCAAAAGTTGCGCCAGATTTGCCGGTCGTTCAGAACGCCGGCGGCCACGATGATGGCTGAGGTAATGCGCAGCCCCAGGGCGGCAGCCAGCAGCAGCAGCGACCAGGTTGCTCCTCCAGCCACGGCCGCGGTAATCATGGCCCAGGGAATCACGTAGGTAATGGTCGAACCCAGATAGCCCCACGGACGCGAGTCGCGTATCCCGCGCGCCAGTCGCAACTGGTGCTGAAAAAATTCGCTCCAGGTATAGGCCGGCAAAAAAGTCTGCACGCTTTGATCGGCAACTTCAACTTTGAATCCGGCACGCGAGACGCGGGCCCCAAGCTGGTAATCATCGGAAAGATAATTCACCAGAGATTCCAGGTCTCCGGCCTTTTCCAGGACATGGCGCGGCAACGCCAGTGTAGCGCCAAAAGCGAAATGCAACCCGCCTTCCAGGGTGCGGGCTGCGAGCACTCCCGATGCAAAATCTGTGTTGATGCTCAGCGCCTCCAGGTGCGAGCAAAGCGAGTTCGAAGCCCGGGCGCTATAGAGGCAGGTCACCATACCCACTTGTTTTGACCGGAACGGACGCATGACGTGGCGTAGGTAATCGCTTTCAACCCTGATATCGCCGTCGTTGATCACCAGGTACTCGTAACGGGCGGCGGGGATCATCTGCATCAATTTGCCGACTTTAGGATTTGTGCCCATACCCGGGGAGCAGACCACCGCCTCGATTTTTCTCTGGGGAAACTCGCGGCGAAGCTGCTCGATCAGCGGAGCGGCAGTGTCTTCCGCGTGACTCAGGCCAAAGATGATTTCGTACTCGGGATAATCCTGGACACAGTGGCTGCGGAAACTTTCATAGGCTCCGGGGTCGTAGCCTTTAACAGGTTTCAAGATGGAAATTGGAGGGGTGGATTCCTTCGACTCTGTTCCGCCATTGCCGCGCAACCGGAAAAACTGCCGTATGCCTGTAAAAACCAGAATCTGATACGCCACGCCCGCCAGCGTAGGGACGAGCGGCACAAGTACATACCAATGATGCGTTAGGAAAAAAAGCATTAATAAATTTAATCTTTAGAGAATGTAAAGCTCTTGCACGAAAGGCCAATTTACTATCATATCAAGAATGCTGCTGATTCTTTCATGCAATAGTATGAGGGGTAAGGGCTGGCGTTAAGGTTTTAAAAATCAGGGACGTACCCCTTTTGTCTCTACTTTACTCTTTCTCGCCTATACTCAGCCAGTGCCGCGAATCGCCATCGTCGCCGATTACGATCCGAGCTTCCCGCCGCATCCTGCCACGAGCGCGGCCCTTGCGCATACAGCGCAGGCCCTGAAAGTTGATCTCACGACAGAATGGTTGCCGACCGAGTCGCTCGCATCGGAAGGTTGGCAACATCGCCTGGACCCATTTCATGGCTTCTTCATCGGTCCGGGGAGCCCTTATAAGAGCCTGCAAGGCGGATTGAATGCAGTCCGTTTTGCTCGCGAATCCGGCCGGCCGCTCATCGCCACCTGTGGCGGATTCCAGCACGTGGTGATCGAATACGCCCGCAATGTCATGGGGTTCAGCGATGCCCAGCATGCCGAGTATGATCCTTATGCCTCCTGCCTGTTCATCTCGGCGCTGGTCTGCAGCCTGGCCGGCAAGGCCCTTCTTATTGATATCCTGCCCGACAGTCTGGCCTTTCGCGCTTATGGCTGCGCACAGGCAGAAGAGAGCTATTACTGCAACTTTGGAATCAACCCCGAGTATCGGCAGGATTTGGAAAATGCAGGGCTGGTTACAGCGGGAGTCGAAGCCGGGGAGGAACAATCGCGGGGCGAATCACGAATCTTGGAGTTGCCCAGCCAGCCTTTCTTCCTGGCGACACTTTTTGTGCCGCAAGCGCGTTCAACGCCAACATCTACCCATCCGTTGGTAGACGCATTTGTGAGCGCGGTAATTTCATCAGCATAGAGTTACAACTGCAATGCCCATAGGAAATGTAGCGTTCTTTAAAAGCAATCATCCAATATAGTTGGCGACTCATCGAACAGAATTCAATATAATAAAAATGATAGCTTCTGAACCGGATGATCGCTGTCCCCAGGTTTTACGCCGGCAACCGCCGGGCCGTTTCATGGGGAGAGAGGAAAGTCCGAACTCCACAGAGCAGTGTGCCAGGTAACGCCTGGGGGCCACGGTTCAAGCCGCGGTCACGGCCCAGTGCCACAGAGAACATACCGCCTCTAACGAGGTAAGGGTGAAAAGGTGCGGTAAGAGCGCACCGCCTCAACAGTAATGTTGAGGGCAGGGCAAACCCCACACGGAGCAAGACCAAATAGGGAAGGATCCGTCGCTTTGCGGCGGAGCGGGCCGGCTCGGCGCGCCAGAACTTCCGGGTAGGTCGCTGATGAGTGCGCGCAGCGATGCGCCGCCTAGAGGAATGATCGTCGTGTCCGGGCGCAAGTCCAGACATACAGAATTCGGCTTACAGGTTCAGTTGCTTCATGGGCCCTTCCGCTTCAGAGATGAAGTAGAAGGGCTTCAATTTTTGTGGTTTGACGTGCAGATGGCGAGGGCGCAGCAGCCTTGTTTTGGCTGCGGAGCCCTTAGATAGGGGTGAGCGCGGAGCGAGCGCCGAAAACGCGCGAGCGCAGCGCGAGGGCGTAGCAGCCTTGTTTTTTGGCTGCGGAGCCCTTAGATAAAAAACAAGGCTTCAATTTTTGTGACTTGTCAGGCGGATGGCGGATAGAGGGATTGAGTTGTTTGCGTAATGGGGTGATGCTATTTGTGTTGCCAACCCGTCAACCGGCTTGGGCGCGCGCGAAGCAGTGGTCTGAAGGTTGGCCGCCGGAGTGCAATCCAGGCTTTGCGCCTGCAGGGTGCGCTCGCCGAAGATGCGCACGTAGGCAATCGCCTGCATGGCGGTTTGCAGCCACAGGCCGGCCAGGCTGCCGAATTCCAGGGTGACGTGCACATCTTTGACCCACCACGAGGGGTTCTTGGCCAGCTCGCCATCAATACGCCGTATCAGGTAGGTCGTAGCATCCACCCAGGCTTGGCCCCGGATCATATTTTTCTCCTGCCGTTTGGGGATGAGCTGCAAGACGTAGCATGAGCTTCCCTGAAGCTGCTCGGTGCGCAGGAACTTAAAATCGTAATTCCTGCGCGAGATTTCCTGGGAACCTTCATCCTGGGCGGCAGCTCTTTCGTGCTCCAGTACCTGGCGCACAATTTTTTCTCCCTGCCCGCTGCCTTGGGCTTTCTGAATGGCAAAATTCTTGGTGCCCGGCGGCTGGAACTCTACTTTAGCGACAACCTGGGAGGTGGGAGTTTGGGAGTTGTTATCGAAGAATTGGTAACTCCTTGTGAGCGTATAAGGTTGTTGGGACCGGCTGGCAATTTCCGCCCGCTCCATGCGGGAGACGATCGTTTCCACGTCCTGCGCCGGGTCACTTGCGGCTGCAAAGGCACTCTGTAGAGAAGCCAATGCCACCCAGCCGGAAACCATCAGACATACGTAGCGACGTGATGTCTTCATGACTACTCCAAACCGCAATCCTACTGGCTGCGAAAACCACATGTGTCAAAGCGCTGTCACATTTCTGTCAGCAGTTCTGGATAGGTGAACATATGCCATACGCAAAGACCATGGGTTAGCCTGCTGAAGGATTAGAAGCCGCCCGCAGCAACGAGGTGGTCTGGTGGTGAACGACCAATGTGACCAAAGGACTAGAACAGTGTGTTTCTAACGCGCGGTTGCTCTGGCCGAAATCGTGAGAAGCTTGTTCTTGCTGCAAGGGATCCTATGGCTGTTGAAGACGGACGCTGACGAGGCTAAGAGATAGAAGCGGAGCGCTAGAAAGAAAAGAGAAGGCGCTAGCGCACGCCTGCCAGAGCCCGTGCCCGCCGTTCCGGATAAAGCGGGAATCCATCGCAAAATTCCACGACCTGCTTACGAATGCGGAGGAGCGCGGCAGAATCGGTGCGCTGGTTAAGGGCTTCTGCGATCCAGTGTCCCACCTGCCGCATCTGGTCTTCTTTCATGCCGCGAGTGGTAAGCGCCGGCGTGCCCAGGCGGATGCCGCTGGGCTTCAGCGGGGGATTAACGTCAAAGGGAATTGCATTTTTGTTAACCGTAATGCCGGCCTCGCCCAGAGCTTTTTCGGCCTCGCTGCCCAGCATGCCTTTGGAGAACACGTCCACCAGCATCAGGTGCGTATCCGTGCCGCCAGAGATGATGCGGAAGCCTTCTTTAGCCAGCTTCTCCGCCAGAACTTTGGCATTGGCAACTGTTTGCCGAGCATAGTCTTTGAAGGCGGGCTGCATGGCTTCCTGGAAGCAAACTGCTTTAGCTGCGATGATGTGCACCAGCGGTCCGCCCTGGATTCCGGGGAAGACCATTTTGTCTATGGCGACGGCATAGTCAGCTTTGCTCAGGATCATCCCGGCACGCGGGCCGCGTAAAGTCTTGTGGGTGGTCGAAGTCACGATGTGCGCATGCGGCACTGGACTAGGATGCACCCCGCCTGCCACCAGACCGGCAAAATGCGCCATGTCTACTAAATAGAGTGCGCCGACTTTATCGGCAATCTGCCGCATACGGGCAAAATCAATGATGCGCGCATAGGCGCTGCCTCCGCCGATGATCAGCTTTGGCCGCTCCCGCTCGGCAATCTGTTCCAGGTCGTTGTAATCAATAGTCTCGGTATCGCGCGTGACTCCGTAGGGAATGACTTTGTAAGTCTTGCCCGAAAAATTCAGATGATGTCCGTGCGTCAGGTGGCCGCCGTGGGCAAGATTCAATCCCAAAATGGTGTCGCCTGGCTGCAGCACCGCATACATGGCGGCCATGTTCGCCTGCGAGCCGGCATGGGGCTGCACGTTGGCGTGCTCGGCGCCGAAGAGTTGCTTGGCGCGGTCGCGCGCCAGGTTCTCGACGATGTCGGCAAATTCACATCCCCCGTAGTAGCGCTTGCCGGGATAACCCTCCGCATACTTATTGGTGAACACCGAGCCCATGGCTTCGAGCACGGCCTCGCTGACAAAGTTTTCCGAGGCAATCAGCTCCAGGCCTTCGTGCTGGCGGCGGGCTTCATCGTCAAGAGCAGCGGCAATTTGCGGATCGGTTTCAGAGAGCGGTTGCGACATCCAGTTGGACTTCATAATTAACAAAATTTTAACAGCATCGGGCGGTGGGATAGGAGAGAAAAAGCTTAACCACAAAGAACACGAAAGACAAAAACCAACCGCGGATTTCACGGATTCACGCGGATGAGGCTGAGATTCGTCTTCGCCAGGTAAACCTAATCCACGGTTGGTTTGCTTTTCTTCGTGTCCCTTTGTGAATCCCTTCGTGTCCTTTGTGGTTAAGCTTTTCTACATCAACAACTGTTTTTTCTTCTGCACAATGGGATGCTGCATCTCCTGCAAGTCGTTTTTCACCTGGTTCAGCCCATAGACGCAGTGTTCAAACTCCTTCGAGAGGCGGGCGAACAGGGGCGCGACTTTGGCATATTCAAAGTGCTCGAACTTAGAGACGATGTAGTAGCTCTCTTTGCCGGCCTTCATGAAGTCAATAAAGTTTTCCATGCGCTGCCGGCGCAGGCGGTAGTGGTTGATGCTCTCGGGAAACAGTCCGGTGAAGAAAAGCGTGTAGTCGCCAATGTGCTTGCGCACCTGGCGTTCGCGGTCAAACGATGGGGCCTCGCCATAGACTGGGTCCGATTCCAACAGCATTTCGCCTACGTCGTGCAGGGGCCTGCCAGAGGCGTTATGGACCTTGTAAAGTTGTTCAGTATCGCAGAATTCGCACAGCATGTTGGAGATATAGGCGTGGACTTCCGAATCCTTAATGCCTACATCTGAAGAGAAGTGATAGCGTACCAGTTCCTGAAACAGCCTGAGTAATGGGTTCGATTCCGCAATCATCTGACTACACCTCCGCCCTGGTCTGGGTTAAGTACATCTCTCAAACTTCTTTCCTTAAGGGGGAAGCTATTTACTTTGATGGCAATCTAAGGCCTTTGGGTTCACGGACGCAATAAGAAAGTGTGTGCTCCGCGCATTTTGTTAGCAGTCAACCCAGGTGAGTGCGAATCAGTGGTGGAAGAAAAGATATGCAGCGCTGGCAAGGTCCACATAAAGATGGGCCAGGATGATCGGTAATATGCGCCGGCTTTTTGCATAGTAAACCGCGTAGACCGAAAACAGTGCCGCAATGGAGAGCATATTGGGCACGCCCTGATAGATGTGGTAGAGCGATTGAATACCTACACTAAAGATGCCCGCCAGCAGAAGGCTGTTCTTCCAGGCGATGATCTCAGACATGACGTAAGCGCGAACAATCAGCTCCTCGAAAAAAGCATTGAGCACCAGGAACACGACAACAATGATGGAAACATGTGTGCCCAGCATGGCGGCGGCGTTGTCCCAGCGCTGCACGTAATGTCCGGTCGCGCGATAGTACGCCCAATTGATGCAAACGTAGCAAACTCCAGAGGCGAACCAGGAGAGCAGGAACAAGCCCACCGAAACAGGAATGTCGAGCAAACGAAATGAGAGGCCGATGTCGCGCAGGGTACGTCCCTGGCGGAACAGGATATAAGACAACAGGGCGAGAGAACCCGCTTCCTGAACAATTGCCGCGCTAAGCCGGAATGAAATATAGGATGGAGATCGCGGCGCGGTACCAAACAAAAAATAAGCAAAAAATGCATTTAGAAGCGGAGGTCCGATTGCGACTCCCAGCAACAGCAGCAGTTCAAGCCTGCGTACGGAGAGCGGAGTCTGTTGGGCGGCGGGTAAAGAAGGCGGAGCCGGATCGGCAGGGCCTGAATCCTTGTTCGTTTCCTGCAGTGTAGGATTGGCGGAGTCCAGGTCCATGCGCTGAATAGCCTGAGTCTAACAGCAACTTGTCCTGAACGTATCTTCTGAATAGAATGCTCACACTCAGATTATGCCTCGTCAAAACATATCCAGTGGAACGCGTTGGGAGCCGATTGTAGGATATTCGCGCGCGGTGCGCATCGGCAATGTCGTGCACGTTTCCGGCACTACGGGCACGGACGCCGATGGAAAAGTTGCCGGTGATGCTTATGCCCAAACCGTGCAGACCTTGAAGAACATCGAGTCGGCCTTGAAAAAAGCGGGCGCGGACTTGAAAGATGTCGTGCGCACGCGCATCTTCGTCACCAATATTGCTGAGTGGGAGCAGGTCGGCCGTGCCCACGGAGAGTTTTTCAAAGATATCCGCCCGGCGACTGCCATGGTTGAAGTCAGCAAGCTGATCGCGCCCGAGATGCTGGTCGAAATTGAAGCGGAAGCCATCATCGGCGCCGACTGACACCAATAACAAATGTTCCGCTGCAGGGGAACAATATGACCATTCGCAAGCTTTTTCTACCTGTTTTGCTCGCCTTCACTGCGCTTGCACAGATAAAAGCGCAGGAAAAACCCGGTACGCCTGCCGGGAGCGACGCGCAAGTTAAAGTCATCCGCGCCGGCACGCTGATTGACGGCTCCTCGGCTCAACCGCGTCATAACCAGGTCATCGTCATTCGCGGCAACCACATTGAAAAAGTTCTGCCTGAGCAGGCAGCCGAAGCCGTACCCGGCGGTCCGGGCGTCGAGATCATTGATCTAAGCCGTGCCACCGTGCTGCCTGGCTTGATAGACACTCACACTCACACTTTCCTTCAAGGTGAAGATCCTGACCAGGGTGGCTACGATATTCAGCTTCTGAAATATGGGCTGGCCTACCGCGCCGCACGCGCCACGGTTTCGGCGCGCCGTGCCTTAGAGCAGGGCTTTACCACCATTCGCGATCTCGAAACCGAGGGCGCCGGCTATGGCGACATCGGCATCAAGCACGCAATCGAAGACGGATATATTCCTGGCCCTCGCATCTTTACCACGGGACGCGCAATTTCAACCACCGGTGGATATCCTCTCGAAGGCTACGCTCCTGAAATTGAGAGCACGTTGCCCAAAGGCGTGCAGATCATTGATGGTCCCATCGAGGCCCGCAAAGCTGCCCGCGAGCAGTTGGATAACGGGGTGGATTGGGTCAAGGTCTACATGACGCATCGCTCCTGGCTCGACAAGCAGGGCAATCTGGTTTCGCAGCCCACGCTCACCGTGGAAGAATTGAAGGCCATTGTGAATGAAGCCCACGGCTGGAAGAGAAGAGTTGCCTGTCACGCTTACAACGGCGAGGGATTGCAGCGCGCCCTTGATGGCGGATGCGACTCCATCGAACACGGCCTGGAGTTGACCGACGCCAACATCGCTCAGATGCTCAAGCAAGGCACCTGGTACGTGCCCACATTGAGCGTTTACTACTCCTGGTGGTCGCCGGAAGGCACGGCTGCGGGCAAGCGTGACCGCAAACGCGCCGAAGTGCATATCCTCTCTTTCCAGAAGGCAATGAAGGCGGGGGTGAAGATCGCCTTCGGTACAGACGTAGGCGGCTTCAGTTGGAGTGATCCCATCGCGCAGGAGTTCGGGCGCATGGTCGAGTTCGGCATGGCACCTATGGATGCAATCCAGGCCGCAACCTCCCGCGCCGCCGAGCTGCTGGAGATGCAGGGCCAGTTGGGTGTGGTTGCTCCCGGCGCGTATGCGGATATTGTGGCGGTCTCGGGCGATCCGCTGAAAGATGTGAACGAGTTGAAGTCGGTCAAATTCGTCATGAAAGACGGAAAGGTCTTCAAGAACGAGCTGCAATAATCATGGCTGGCTACTCGGGAACACCGCTGATCAAAAAACTGGGAATTAAAGAAGGCTTCAACATCGCTCTGATCGAAGCTCCCTCGGATGTAAGCAAAGAACTCGGAATCTCGCCGAAAAAATCAAACGGTAACCCGCCGCTCGATTACGTGCATTTGTTTGTGAAGACCCAGGCAGAACTGAAGACAAAATTCCCACTTTGGGCGGCAAAACTTACTCCGGCGGGTATGTTATGGATCTCGTGGCCGAAGAAAACCTCCGGTGTAGCTACAGACTTGAATGAAAACATCATCCGCGACGTCGGACTCGCTGCAGGCCTGGTAGACGTGAAGGTCTGCGCCGTGAATGAAATTTGGTCAGGGCTGAAATTTGTGATTCGCCTCAAAGATCGGCCGGTGCAAAAATCAAAACCCAAAAAATAAAACCATGAGAACCAATCGCACCATCGCCCTGGCCCGCATACTTACCGGCATAATATTTCTCTTCCTGGGAGAGTTCAAAGTCGCCTCGCCGGCCTTTGCTCACGGCGGCTTTCAGAAATATCTGCAGTCTTTTATTGGAGTGGAAGCGGTCCCGTTTTATGGCCGGTTCCTGGCGCGCTTCGTGATGCCGCACGCTGAATTCCTGGGATACACCATCGGCGTGCTCGAACTCGTCATCGGTGCCTTTCTGGTGTTGGGCCTGTGGGTGCGTCCGGTTTCTGTTGTCGGCATGCTGTATATGCTCAACCTCACGCTGGCGACCTGGCACGGCGGCGGCCAGGGACCAATGTGGCACTACGTCGCCAACCAACTCGATCACATTCCACTGCTGTTGCTTTTTGCTGTTTTCTTCACAACCTACGCCGGCGAAGTGTGGGGGATTGATGGATTTCGTTCATCAAGAGGCGGCAGGCACTCGGCGTATTGAGAGAATGTCCGTGTGAAGCGCGGTTGATAGCCAGTGCTTGTGCTCGTTTGTTGAGTTGTTGGCAGGCGCATCTTTACTGCCACTGTTCGATCATCCAGCAGGCGCGCCGGGCATATCGGCGCAGGCGCGGGTCGGGATTGATCACCACGCGCTGCCCTACGCGCTGCAGCATCGGCAGGTCAGAATACGAGTCGGTATAGAACCAGCTTGATGCCAGGTCAACCTGCTCTTGGGCGGCGAACTGCTCTGCCCAGTGTACCTTGCCCACCCCATAACAGGCCGGAGGTTGGATTCGGCCTGTGAATCTACCGCCCTCGACCTCGAGCCGTGTGCATAGGACGCCGTCGAGCCCAAGTGCTTCGGCCACTGGCTCGGCCACATAGCGTGGCGATGATGACAGGATCATGCACACGTGCCCGTCTTTGCGGTGGCGCGCAATGCGTTCGCGCGCTGCCGCCTGAACCTCACACAAGATCTCGGCATGAACCCAAAGGCGGCATTTTTCTACCAGTTCGGCTTCGTCGCCGCCCGCCATGCCAGCTACAACGCGCTGGGTCACATTTTCGAAATCCAACGCGGTGAATTTGTATCGCATCAGCCATGTAAGCGCGCGCACCATTTCCAGCCGCGTCAATTCGCCGTGCCGGCGCAGGTAGTCAATCCACCGCCGCCCAGAATTACAGCGGAGCAGCGTATTATCCATATCAAAAAATGCCGCAGTGCGTACCATTTACATATATTCCATGGGAAAAGGGTTCGGCGCAAGACATTCGTGATACTCAAGTCCGCGCAATTCGGGGTCTATTCGGTCTTTCAGCGGCACTCCCCGCCGAACGGTATAATCAAGAATTAGCTCTATGCCAAAAACTCGACTGATACGTTCCACCACAGTGCTGTGCGTCCGCCGCGAAGGGAAGGTTGTTATGGCCTCCGACGGGCAGGTGACGCTGGGTGAGGCGGTTATCAAACACACAGCCAAGAAGATCCGCAAACTCTACCAGGATAAAGTCTTGGCCGGGTTTGCCGGCTCCACCGCAGATGCCTTCTCGCTCTTCAGCCGCTTTGAAGCCAAGCTGGAGCAGTATCACGGCAATATGGGACGCGCCGCCGTCGAACTGGGCAAAGACTGGCGCACCGATAAAGTTCTCCGCCACCTGGAAGCGCTGTTGCTGGTCTGCGATGTCGGCCAGACCTTTGTCATCAGCGGCGGAGGCGACGTCATTGAACCTGACTCCGGCATCGCCGCCATCGGCAGCGGAGGGGCCTATGCCACCGCGGCCGCCCGCGCTCTCTATGAAAATACCAATCTGCCGGCGCGCAAGATCGCGGAAGAGGCCATGCGCATCGCCGGTGAAATTTGTATTTACACGAATAACAATGTAACCATCGAAGAACTGCAAGGCTGACGGCCCGCCCAACCGTGGGTTTGACATCGAGATAAGAAATGTTTTTTGTGTTTTCTTCATTTCTTGAATATTTTCTCCGTGTCCCCGTGTCGTCATGGTGAAATAGCTATTAACAGGAGTTGTATTGTGGCTCTTTATCTCCCCGGAACTACTGAAGAACAGGAACTCGTGCTCGATGAGCTTACCCCGCGCGAGATCGTCGCTGAACTTGATAAATACGTCATCGGCCAGGCAGCCGCCAAGCGTGCTGTTGCCATTGCTCTGCGCAACCGCATGCGCCGCCAACGGCTGACGCCCGAGCTGGCGGAAGAAATTATTCCCAAGAACATCATTATGATCGGCCCCACGGGCGTGGGAAAAACTGAAATTGCCCGACGCTTGGCCAAGCTGGCCAACTCGCCCTTCATGAAGGTTGAGGCTTCAAAATTTACCGAGGTCGGCTACGTGGGCCGCGACGTCGAATCCATGGTCCGCGATCTGGTGGAGATTGCCATTGACATGGTGCGCCAGGAAAAGCTGGAAGACGTGGCCGATAAAGCCGAGCTGAACGCCGAGGAGCGCCTGCTTGATCTCCTGTTGCCTCCTCCGGCGCCTGCTCCCACGGATGGCAATCCTAACGTCTTGCCCGCGGAGAGTGACTCGCACCATCGCACCCGCGAGAAGCTGCGCCAGCAACTGCGCGAGGGCAAGCTCGACGAGCGCACGGTTGAGCTGGAGGTGCGGGAGAAATCATTCCCCGCCTTCGAGATCATCTCCAACCAGGGCGTGGAGGAGATGGACGTCAATATTAAAGACATGCTACCCAACATCTTCGGCCAGCGCACCAAGAAGCGCAAGGTGAAGGTCAGCGAAGCCATTGAATACCTCATCCAGGAAGAAGAGCAGCGCCTGGTGGATATGGACCAGGTAACGCGCATTGCCGTCGAGCGCGTCGAGCAGTCGGGCATCATCTTCCTCGACGAGATTGATAAGATTGCCGGACGCGAAGGCGGCCACGGGCCAGACGTCTCGCGCGAAGGCGTGCAGCGCGACATTCTTCCCATTGTGGAAGGCACGACTGTGAATACCCGCTACGGCATGGTGCGCACCGACCATATTTTGTTTATCGCCGCCGGGGCATTCCACGTCTCCAAGCCCAGCGATCTTATTCCCGAATTGCAGGGCCGTTTCCCAATTCGGGTAGAGTTGCAGTCGCTCACCATGGAAGACTTCATACGCATTCTCACCGAGCCCAAGTCTTCACTGGTCAAGCAATATACGGCGCTGCTCGAAACCGAAGGACTGAAGCTGGAGTTCACCCCCGAGGCCCTCGATGAGATTGCACACTTTGCTTTCCGCGTGAATGAAAACATGGAAAATATCGGGGCGCGGCGCCTGCATACCATCATGGAGCGCGTGCTGGATGCCGTGAGCTTCGATGCGCCCGACTTGAAAGAAAAAGAAGTGAAGATTGATGCCGCTTACGTGCAGAAGATGCTCAGCGATATCGTGAAAGACCAGGATTTGTCGCGCTATATCCTGTAATCCAAATCTCCTGATCTCGGGTCCGATTGAATAGCAACCCCAAATCCGCAGTGTTGCTCGCATTCGCCCTGGGTGTGCTGTTGTATGTCGCTTACACCTTGCGCTATACGCTGCTGCTCCTCTGGGTGAGCGTGCTCATGGCCGTGCTTCTCAGCCCGATCGTGGATTGGATTTCCCGCTGGAGCATCAAAGGACGCCACCCCGGCCCAGGCTTTAGCCTGTTGATTTTCTTCTCTGGGATTGCGGTTGTCCTCGGCCTGTTTTCCTGGCTGGTCGTTCCCCCGATTGTGAGCGACGCCCGCGGGCTCTCTCAGCAGCTGCCCGATCATGTGCAGCACCTGGTCAACTGGGCCCATCAGCACCTGCCCATGAGTTCGCATCTCGACGAAAACGATCTCAAGCGTTACGCAGAGCTCTTGATCGGCGGCATTGGCGGCGTATTTAGAAACGTCACCAGCGGCGTTGTCCAATTCATTACTGTCATTTTGTTGGCGGCATACTTCATTCTGGACGGCAAGACTTCGTTCGACTGGATGGTCTCGCTCTTTCCGGCAGGCCAACAGGGGCGTTTGCGTGCCACCCTTGAGCGTGGCGGCAGCCGCATGCGGCGGTGGCTCGGTGGCCAGGGATTGCTCATGCTGGCTCAAGGAATCACAGCCACCATCGCATATTGGTTGCTGCACGTGCGTTATTTTTATGCGCTCGGTGTCTTGGCCGCGATCTTCAATATTATTCCCGTTCTGGGACCAGTGCTGACGCTGATTGTTGCTGGCCTGGTCGCTGCGCTTGATGGTTTTGGCAAGGTTCTGGGAGTTACGATCTTCTACGTGGTCTATCACAACCTGGAAAATGCTTTTCTCAATCCGCGTATCATGAAAGCGCGCGTTCATCTGCCCGCGGTGGCTATCATCGTTTCCATCGTCATCGGCGAGGCCGTCGCGGGAATTTTGGGAGTACTGATTGCAGTCCCCACCGCCGCCCTGATCGCAGAGCTCATCAGTGAGTATCTGGTCAAGAGCAATAGCGCGCCTGGGTCTCCAGAGCCAGCACTTCCGGCTCAACTTGCTTCCAAGTAGGAAGCATTTTCCGCTCCTGCTGGACAATTAGCAAGCCGCGCCTATACCCTGAGTCAATACTCATATGGGCTCAGAAGCAGTCATTTCTGTTCGTGATTTACGAAAAAATTACGGTGCGCTGGAAGCGGTCAAAGGCATTGACTTCGAAGTATGTGCGGGCGAAGTCTTTGGACTTTTAGGACCGAACGGCGCGGGCAAGACGACCACGGTAGAAATCCTGGAAGGCCTCCGTCCGCGCAGCGCCGGTGGGGCTTCTGTTCTGGGATTCGATCCCGACCGCCAGACCCAGCAGTTGAAGGACCGCATCGGAGTCTGTTTGCAGGCCACCAACCTGCCGGAAAAAATCCGCGTGCGCGAAGCGCTTGACCTATTTGCGACTTTTTACACCCGCAACGTCAGCGCCGATCAGCTTCTCAAGCGCCTGCAGTTGTGGGAGAAACGCGAGGCGTTTTACTCGACCCTCTCCGGAGGCCAGAAGCAGCGGCTGGCAATTGCACTCGCGCTGGTGAATGATCCGCAACTGCTGTTTCTCGATGAGCCCACCACGGGGCTTGATCCTCAGATTCGCCTTGAAATTCACCGCCTGGTGGAAGAGCTGAAGGCGGAAAAGCGTACCGTGGTGCTGACCACGCATTACATTGAAGAGGCCGAGCGCCTGTGCGACCGCGTGGCCATCATGGATGAAGGCAAGATCGTCGCCATGGGCACGCCTAAAGAGCTGCAGCAGAAGAGCCGCGAGCAATCCCGTATCGAGATCACGTGCGCCCAGCCTTTTGATGGCATTCAGTTACCGCAATGGCCCGATGCGGTTGACAGCTGCCTGGATGACGACCGCCGCACTCTGACGGTCCATTCCACCCGCCCCGCCCGTACTTTGGTGGAGATCATGAAGTGGCTCGACCAGAACGGAATGCAGTTGGAAGATGTACACCTGAAGCGGCCTACCCTGGAAGATGTCTTTGTGGAGCTTACAGGCAAGAAGCTGCGGGACTAAATCGAAATCAAATGAACACGAAATCTTATTTGGCACTCATTGCGATTGATCTGAAGCTGGCGTTACGCCGGCCGGCGGTGATCTTTTTCAATTATCTTTTCCCGCTCATGTTCTTTTTTATCTTTGGAATGTTGTTTAAGGCAGGCCGCGTGCCCGGCGCCATTACTCAGGTTCTGAGCATGACCATTGCACTGGGCGTGCTGGGCAATGGATTGTTCGGCGCAGGCTTGAGGGCCATCCAGGAGCGAGAGCTGAATATCCTGCGCCGCTACAAGGTGACGCCGATTACCCCGGTCCCCTTGCTGTTGGGTTCCATGGTTACCGGCTGGGTCATTTTCTTGCCTTACATCGTGGTGATATTCTGGCTCTCGCACGTCCTCTACCACATGTCATGGCCGTCAAACATGGTGTCAATTCTGGTCTTTATATCCGTGGGGCAAGTGGCCTTTCGCGCCATGGGATTGGTGATTGCCTCGGTCGCCAACTCCATGCAAGAGGGCACAATCCTGGTGCAGCTTTGCTACTTTCCCATGCTATTTCTGAGCGGCGCTACTTTTCCTGCTGAAATGTTTCCCAGGTGGCTTCAGATCGTCACGAATTTCATCCCTGCAACCTATCTGGTGAGAGGAGTAAAAGAGTTGATGGTGGAAAACCATAGCCTGAGCCAGGAATGGACAGCGCTTGCGGCACTGCTCACCACCATCGTGGTCGGAGTAATCGTGGGCATGAAACTCTTCCGCTGGGAAAAAGACGAGAAGATCCGCACCTCCGCCAAGCTCTGGATTCTTGCCGTACTGCTGCCGTTTCTGCTTTTGGGAATCTGGCAGGCGTACAAATAGAGTTCAGCTCATATCTGCGGCCGACAGTGGAAGCCTGGGTTTGCGTGTGACCCAAAATCGCCGCCGTCAGGTGAAAGAAGTCACCTGCCGCGAGCTTGCTTTGCAGGTAGAATAGCTCTGTCGGCTCCATACGCACTTTGCGCGCCCGTAGCTCAGTTGGATAGAGCGGCTGGCTTCGAACCAGTAGGTCGGGAGTTCGAATCTCTCCGGGCGCGCCATTCCTTCCAACCCTCGCATTTTCGATATCAAAACATTCACGCCCGATCCTTCGGCTGCGCTCAGGATTTCGCCTGCGGACTCTCACCCCAGCAAGCCAAAACCGGGCTTGCCGGGGACCCCGAGGCTCCCGCTTCGCTCACGCCCGCAAAACGGCTCAAGTTCGAATCTCTCCGGGCGCGCCATTCCATCGATTTTGCTCTTTGGAAGATCACGTCAAGCAGTGTGCGACGGGGGTACTTGCAGCAAGTGGCTGGAGCCCTAAAAACAGCGCTGATCACCGCATATTTGCTGGGGAAAATTGATTTCAGGGTGGGGACTTGCTGTGTGACAGCTCAAAGTTCGCAGCTCCAAGCTCCAAGGAAAAGCAAAGCCTTTTCGCCACGGATGAACGCGGATGAAAAACTGCTTCCATTCCAAGGGCTCCGCTGCGCTGCGCCCGGCCTTCGGCAGAGCGGAAGGAACACTTTGTCCATCCTTACCCAGCGCTGGCGCGCTGGGCTAACCTCTGTTCGCGCTTACAGCGCTCGAATTTTCAAAGACTGGCTTCATTCTAAGGGCTCCGCAGCCAAAACACGGCTGCTACACCGTCCTCACCCCATCAAGCCAAAACCGGGCTTGCTGGGGACCCCGACTCGCGCTACGCTCGCGCAATCCGGCGCTCGCTTCGCGCTCACCCGTTCTAAGGGTTCGGCAATACCGACCGACAACGAATTTTCAAAGACCTCTAAGGGCTTTATTCTAAGGGCTCCGCGGTAGACCGCTTTGCCCTCGCGCTGTGCTCGCGCTGGCTCGGCGCTCGCTCCGCGCTCAGCTTTCACATAAGGGCTCCGCAGCCAAAACAAGGCTGCTGCACCCTCGCGCTACGCTCGCGCAATCCGGCGCTCGCTCCGCGCTCACCCTATTCAAATTAAACCCTGCATTCTGGAATGCTGTTCGAACTTGTGAATCTGCCTTTCTACCTTCTTTCAACCTTTCTACCTTCTTTCAACCTTTCTACCTTCTTTCAAAACGTACGTATGTAACGAGGGCCGGGGCTCGGGCCGTTCTGCTGCGAACTGTTCTCCGGAGCTTTCTCTGGCTGGTTTGGCACTATGAAAGGTGGAAAGGGAGAATGCCCGTGCAGGATTCGTTCATAGCGCTGGGAGCCTCCCTGCTGGCCGTTTGCTTGTGGTTCGTTTTGTTCGTTCCGTTGCTGGGCTTCTGCCTGTGGCTGGGCTTTTGCCGGTTGCTGAGCTTTTGCCTGATTTTGGACGCTGGTGACGGAGGCGGGGCTGATGCCGTCTTGCATCCCTTGTTCTGGTTTGTCTTCTTTTGTGTATTGTTTTATGTCTGGCTGGACGGGCGAGGAGAAGGGGTTCTCGGCCGAAGTACCGATGGTCTCGCGAGGATAGATCTGGGCCCCGGTGATATCCCTAAATACGAGGTTTAAGCCTTCTATGGGCTGTTTTTTGGCGCGGCGGGAGGCTTGGCGGGTGGCCTCGCGTTGGTTGCGCGCCTCGAACTCAAAGGTGCGGAGCACAGCGAGAGCGCACTGGCGCATTTCGGCGGCGGCGCGGAGGTCAATGTTGCCCTGGCAGAACTGGCGGGCGACCTCATTTAAAAACTCGGCCACGCTGGAGGCTTCGCGCATTGGTTTGGCGAGAAGGCAGGCCAGCTCTGGAATGGCTTGGGGAGTAGCTGGGGGGTTGCGCCTGCGAAGGACTCCGCCGGCGCGGCGTGCCGCCGCGCTTTTCTTTTGGGACTCGGGATCGTGAAGGAAGCAATATTGCCTGCCCTTCCGGGGATGGGCGTTGCACTCGGTCCCGTCAGTACGTTTATGGCAGCAACGGGGTTGCTGGCTGGGGTTGGTTTTTCTTGCAAAGAGCTGTGCGATTTTCATAGATATCCTTTCCGGTATCCTTTTTAGGGACACCTGAGGACAATGATCGCGCACAATTGGTAGAATTGAGCTTTTTGATACCAGAATGATATCATTTCGAATCTTTTTCGCTACTGATAGGCACAGATTTAAAGACAAAATCCCCACCCTTCGCAAAAAGCGCGCGAAAGAGTGGGCCACCCAGCCAGTTCGGGCCTCGACGACGAACTGCTTAGCGTAACGGCCTTATTCCAGGTTCCGCGGCTTACTCCACAGCCGCGGGCACCGTGACTATGGCCGCCGCCATTGCGAGCTTGTGATCCTTGTTCCAGGGCGGCCCGACGGCCCTCCGCACCTGGAGGAAGTGAGCGTCGAGGTTCTCTACACGCAACGCTTGGCGCGCCGCGCCCAATACGCTCTTCGCGTCGTACCAGTGGACGGGCCAACCCCGTGCCTCGGCCGCGGAGGCCAGGGCCTTGCGGTACATCACCCAGTCGGCAACGTTCTGCGCACGGTAGTCCTTGATTCGCTCGGCAATCGTGGGTGGAAGCGGTGGGCACTTGCGAAGGGCGACACCAAGGATACGCGGCACCGCCATCGTGACAGCCTCCAAGGCAAGCACCGCGTGCCTCTCCGCCGACACGCGCACGCGCTCTACTAACTCCACGGCCTCGCCGAGCGGGAGCCCTTGGCCTTCGCTGTGGTGCGGAATCTTGGGCAGGCCCTCGCCCACGAGTTCCACCCGGCGGCGGTCGAGGAGCCGCCCATCACGCGCCACCGTCACCAGCACCGCCCAACCGCCATGATCTGATACCCCGATGATGCCAGCGTTTCTCGATATGGACATGATGTTCCTCACGCCTAACCTCGCCCTTTCAAGGCTGGGAGCTGGTTGATTGGCTCCGATACGATAGCTCAACAAAGCCGTTCTTATAAGCGACTACGTTCTTCAGATGCCACTTCTGCTCGGTGCCGGAGATACACAAGCAATCTTCAATTTCAGCGGACGTCAACCTGGAAAAAGCGTCTGGTAGTTGCCTGCGAGTAATGGCCTTTCCCCTCAGCCCGAACGCCGACGCGCCTAATCGTGTCCCTGCGTGAAGATAGATCAGAGACGGAGTCTTCCCGAGAAAAGCACCCAGACGATGTGCAATGTCATAGACTGTGAGAGAGCCGATTCCACGGATGGAGCCGATCTCATCTTCGACTATCTGATAAAGTGCAGCGAAATTTCTCGCCCTTCGGAGACTCTTCGCAACAGCCTCCAAACGTTGCTTTGCACGTCCGAGAACGGACTGAGGAATACGCCGCTGATGTGGATGGCGCGCTCCATCCGGTGTCACACAAAGAGATGCCTTCTCCATTACTGCGAACAGGCTGCGCTGGCTTTCGAAATAGCGCATTTCATGACGTGCGCCGCTTCGGAAGTTCAGAATGTAGGACGAGACAATTGCGTCAAGAAACATCACAAACAATTGTATTCTGGAACGGGATTTCTGCTGAGTTTTGCAGATTTGTAAACGTACGCTTATTTAGCACGAACCGCTGTCGACTTGATTAGGACGAAACAGAGGGCCATTCCATTCGATGGTCAATCCGGCTCAGATTTCAGGAAGTTAGAAGACTATAAGGAAAACAGACCCTGAGGTTTTGACTTCTGCGCGGCAGGCCGGACTTTGCCAATGGGTTTGGAGCCAGGAGAATGGCAACGACAAAGATCAGTCCGGTTCCTACGCTCGTACCACCGGTGAGCGATGCAAATCCTATACCTCACAAAGTTTCTCATTCGGCAACCTTCTGGCAACGACATCGCTTTGGGCTGATCGGAACCGTCTTGGCAGTCGCCGCAGCCGCATTTGCCTATTATCACTGGGTCTTGGCGAAACCCAAGGTTGTCTACACTACTGCGACCGTCCAACGTGGCGATGTCGAGAGCACGGTCGTGGCCGCCGGTATCGTTCAGCCCGTCAAGTATGTCGATGTTGGAGCCCAGACTTCCGGCATGCTCAAATCATTGAAGGTCCAGCGTGGCGATCACGTGGAAAAGGGCCAGTTGCTCGCGGAAATTGACCCGGCTCTGGCGGACACCGCGCTCACATCGTCCAACGCGGCGCTCTCGAGCATAACATCGCAGCGCGCTGTCAAACAGGCGGCACTGGTGCTCGCCAAGGCGCAGTTGGTCCGGAGCGATGAGCTCTTTGCCGCACTGGTAATCTCGGCAAGCGACCATGACGTAGCCCGGGCTAGCTACGCTGCCGCTCTCGCCGACGTCGCCTCGCTCTCGGCGCAGATGAGGCAAGCCGGCGCGGCCGTAGCCACCGGCAAAACCAATTTGGGCTATACCAAGATCACGGCGCCCATGGCCGGTGAAGTCGTTTCCATCACTCTGCTGGAAGGTCAAACCCTCAACGCCAATCAGTCGGCGCCGAATCTCATGCGCATTGCCGACATCAGCACCGTGACCGTCTGGTCGCAGGTTTCGGAAGCCGACATTGTCGACGTCAAGCCCGGCCAGGCTGCCTATTTCACCGTCCTGGGCTCGCCCCGGCGCTGGTCTGGGAAAGTCCGGCAGGTTCTTCCCACTCCGGAGCTCATCAACAACGTAGTCTTCTATGACGTTCTCTTCGATATCCCCAATCCTGGGGGTGAACTGAAAATTCAGATGACGGCACAGGTTTTCATCGTGTTGGCGCAGGCCAAGGGCGTGTTGCTGGTACCGGCAGCCGCCATCGGTAATGCCAGCGAAGGTTCGGTCGTCAAGGTGCAAGTGCTCAAACCCGATGGCAGCGTTGAGATGCGCACGATCAAGATCGGCATTAAAAGTGAGCTTGCAGCCGAGGTCACCGCCGGACTGAACGAGAATGAGAAGGTCGTCATCGACGGAAAGACGGCAACGGCAACGGCGGCCAAGAAGACCAGCGCGCTGAGCTCTCAGAAGGGCCGCTAATGCCCGCGACGCTGCTCGAATTGCGTGCGGTCAGCCGCACCTACACAACCGGCGGTGAGCCGCTGACCGTGCTCCGGGAAGTAAGCCTGGAGATACACAGCGGGGAATTCGTCGCCATCATGGGCGCATCCGGCTCCGGCAAATCCACGCTGATGAATATCATTGGCTGTCTCGACAAACCGTCGAGCGGCACCTACTCCATCCGCGGCATCGACGTAGCTACTCTGGATAGTGATCAACTGGCAGCCCTGCGGCGCGACACCTTCGGCTTCATCTTTCAGCGCTACAACTTGATGTCCGATCTCAATGCCGTCGAAAACGCGGAGGTTCCGGCCGTTTACCGCGGCATGGCCAAGGCGCGGCGGGCCGAGCACGCGAGCGGCTTATTGGAGGAACTCGGACTGGGCGACCGTCTGGAACACTTTCCCGGCCAACTCTCAGGCGGCCAGCAGCAGCGCGTCAGCATCGCTCGAGCGCTCATGAATGGCGGGCCGGTGATTTTGGCCGACGAACCGACCGGAGCGCTGGATAGCCAGGGCGGCAAGGAAGTCATGGCCATCCTCGTGAAACTGCACAGACAAGGCCACACCATCATTCTGGTGACCCACGACAGCGACATCGCTGCGTATGCGCACCGCATCATCCGCATCGCGGATGGCCGAATCACCTCCGACGAGCAGCAGCAACACGGCGAGACGGATAGTCGGGCGCAGGCCGGCAATCCGGAAATGGATGTCAAGGCAGGCTCAGCCGTCCTCGGCGAGTCTCTGAAGATGGCCTTTCGTTCGCTCGTGCACAATCGCTTGCGGACTCTGCTGACCATGCTGGGAATCATCATCGGCGTCGCCTCTGTAGTTGCCTTGATGGCAATCGGAAACGGAGCCAAGCAGGACGTCCTCGATCGCATCCAGGCTATGGGTACCGACCTGTTGACGGTTAGGCGCGGAGCGCCGGCGGCTCGTGCCTCATCCAACATGGTGACCAGTTTTCTGCCGGAAGATCTGCCGTCGATGGGTGCCTTGCCTGGTGTCGCCATCGCGAATCCGGAAACGGACATCTCCGCGTTGCTGCGCTTTGGCGACCAGGATCTGACGGTCACCGCATTCGGCACCGGCGAAAGCTTCCCCGCTGTGCACGACTGGCCTCTGCAATTAGGCGTGTTCTTCTCGGCCGAACACGTCATGCGCTATTCCCAGGTCGTTGTACTCGGCCAGACTGTCATGAAGAACCTTTTTCCCAAGGGCACGGATCCACTGGGCCAGTACGTGCTCATTGGCAGAGCGCCTTTCCTGGTCATTGGAGTCTTGAGCAGCAAAGGCCTGAATACCCGGGGCGACGATATGGATAACTCCGTCTGGCTTCCCTACACCACAGCCGGAGCGCGCGTCTTTGGTCAACGCTTCTTCAGCGATTTCGTCATAAGAGTAGCGCCGGGCGCGGACATGACCATGGTGCAATCTGAACTCAGCACACTGCTGATGAAGCGCCACGGCAAGGAAGACTTCGACATCCGGAACATGGCCGACACCATTGCCACGGCCAATGCAACCCAGAACACGCTCACCTCTCTTCTGGTGGCGATTGCCGTGATCTCGCTTGTCGTAGGTGGCATCGGCGTAATGAATATCATGCTGGTCTCGGTCACCGAACGCACACGCGAAATCGGCATCCGCATGGCGATTGGCGCTCGCGGTTTCGATGTGTTGTTCCAGTTCCTCACCGAGGCCGTGATGGTCTGTTTTATCGGCGGACTGATCGGGGTGTTCGCCGGCATTGGTGGTGGCCTGGCAACCTCCACCATCGCAGGTTGGCGCGTAATCTTCACCGTGATACCAATCGTCGTCGCCTTCGCCTGTGCTTTTCTGACCGGGATCGTGTTTGGTTATCTTCCGGCGAGAAAAGCCGCGCAACTCGACCCCATTGAGGCGCTGGCCCGAGAGTAGAACCAGAATGCACTTACGGAATCACGGGCGGTTCCGGCCTGGAAGGGTC
Organism: Terriglobales bacterium; assembly: GCA_035487355.1. Classification (NCBI taxonomy): domain Bacteria; kingdom Pseudomonadati; phylum Acidobacteriota; class Terriglobia; order Terriglobales; species Terriglobales bacterium. Next base: position 26,380 of record DATHMF010000005.1, read on the forward strand.
CAAGTCACATTGCTTTGACGAACCCGAACGAATTCCACGTTCAAGAAGATTTCTGAACGAGTGGTCGAGATCCGAATATTCTCAATGAGTGCTAGTGAGAAAAAGCTGTAGTTTCATCACTTTTTACTTTTAGGTACTTTCGCTCGGGTCCCCGCAGGCGCTTTCCTCTTCAATTTGATCTGATTGAAAGCAATGGCGTCACGGACGAGATTTTTTAGAGCACGCTCATTTATCTTATCGCCCTCGAACCAATCGATCGCCCGCCACGTGTTGCCTGCGAAGCCGGCGTTGAAGAGCTTGTCAGGATCGGGGAGGCTCGCCCCGTGGGCAAAGGTAAGCTTCACCTTATCTTTGTGGGCGTTGCCGACCGCGATGATTCCGTCGCGAGACCACACGGGGCTTCCCATCCACTTCCATTCCTCGATGATCTCGTGGTCGGCCGCAAGGATGCTCTTGCGGATGCTGGCCAGCGTTTTGCCACGCCAGTCTGTGAGTTTCTTGATTCTCTCGTCTATCAATGCAGAGGCAGATTCCACCGGGACGGGCCTTTTCATGGACACCTCCAAACCTCCGGCAGGATTCCCGGAAGTCACACATCTGTAAAACTTCTCTTGTGAGAGCTTAGGGCTGATTAGATCTTGCCGGCTTTCATGTCCGCGACGCGCTTCTCAAAAGCCGAAGTGTTGGCGTTGTCGGTTTTGCCCTTGGCAATGGCCGCCTCCCCAACCTTGAGGGCTTCTTCTTTCCTGCCGGCCGACCAAAGGATGTTGGTCTTGGTCGAGAGATTTCGAAATGTTTCTTTGACCTTAATCGATTGGTCAACGAATTTTAGCGCCTCGTCCCAATTCTTGTCGTTGGCATAAGTCTGGGCTGCCTGAAGGGGAAGGACTTCGTTCGCCGGATTCGCGGCAATGACCGCGTCAGCCTTTGCCCGCCAGAGCGCCTTCACGTCTTTCACTTCGACGGTAAAGGGAATGCGAACCTTTTCCCAACGGATGTTGACCGTCGCGGAATTTTCGCTGACGGGATCAAAGGTGTAGATCAGCCATTCCTGATTCTCGCTAACCGGTTGTGGCTTGGTTTTGACGCGCAGCGCATCCTTCTTCGAATCGTACGTAAAGCTGCCCCACTGTCCGGCGTCGTTGTTGAAGATGATGGTCCACTCGTCTTTACCGGGAATGGCGTGCAGGCTGTAGGTGCCGGCCTTCAACGGCTGCCCATTGATCAGAACGTCGTCCGTTACCTGAAACGTCGTCGCGTCGTTCGCGCCGGCGCGCCAGACGTGATTGTAAGGAACGATGGGCTCGCCCGCCTTGCGCTCGTTCTGATTGTCGAGAGTGGCTTCGCCCTTGGCACGCGTTTCCATCGTCGCCGGCGCATCCGCGAAGATTACGCGGTCTTTCACCGCCGGCCGACTGTAAGTGATGCTGATGTCGGTAACGCCGATGGTCTGCATCACACTGGCTTTGGGACTGGGATAGATCGGCCTGACCCTCACTGGCGACTGCTGTGCCCGTACATACGGCGCCGCGCACGTCACGGCAAAGAGAATGGCAATGCTGAAAGTTGAAAATCGTTTGGGCGAAATCATTCTGGCACTCCTTCGACGGAGAATCTGGCCTGCATTATCTAACGCGGGTGGGGTTAACGGCAAGCAGAGGGGAGACAATCGGAGACAGAACGGATGTTCCAAGTTCCTTGATCTTCTCGTCGATTAGTGCAGAGGCAGATTCCACCGGGATGGGCTTTTTCATATACACCTCCAACTCTCGCAACCTATTTTAGCGCTTCGCTTAGGATGACAGCTTTGGGGGACTTCTCGATCAACAACAACAACATAGAACCAGCCCCGCGGTTCTAGATTTTCGCTAATGGCAGAAAACGTCCCGCCTGTCCCCGAATTTCCCCGGCTTCAGTTGGACTTTCGGCCAGAGCGCGGACCGTAATCCGGCTTGGGCAGCAGACGGTCGCGGTCGTAAGGCGGGTCTTGGTGCATAGGAATGGGATCATTGGGAAATTCCTCATGCCAATGCCGACGCCAGGTGTCATCCGCGTAATACTTGAGATAGAGCAGGTTATCTTCCTCGCTGCCGCTGCCGAGCATCTGGATGTGGCACGCAGAATTCGCAGCCAGCGGCAATGCCTTTGTTTCTTCCCGCAGGGAATCGGTCCAGAGATGGGTATAGAGCTCGCGGTCGCTGAGATGATCTGTCTGTTCTATAAACACATGAAGCAGGGCGAGCTTTTGGATTATCTCCCAGAGTTTTGCCGTCAGTTCCTCATCCTTGAGCGAATCCGGCGGTGGGAGTGACACGCCCGCGTTTTCAAGTTGCTGGAAGTTGGTCGTCCATGGAGCTTCCTCGCAGTCCACCAGTTGTTTCCAGAATGCCTCTTCCGCCTCGGCTGAGCAGTCGTCCAGGCTACCAACCTCCATCTGGCCACCACAAAGCTCTTCTGCGCGGCGTTTCAAATCTTCGATTCTCTTTTCCCGGTCGTCCTCAGCTTTAGGCTTTGCCACGATCTCCTCCCGGCGCGGCTGACGGCACACTAGTCCGCGCCCTGCCCAAGATACGCGCCAATCCTACACGAGGCTGGGCCGGCTTTCTACCCGGCACATTGTTGGGCGCGACCGCACTAACGACGGGAACGACAAGGACGGCCCTTTCATGTACAGCTCCAAGTCTTGCATCTAATTTAGCCGCGCTCAGCTAACCTGCAACCTCAGCAATGGAAGCCTCTTCTGGTTCGATAGCAGTTCGGAAAGATGGTGGCAACCCGCGTGCGGGCTTAATAGGGAAGATTGGAATAATGTTGAATGCATAGGTACGGAAATTCAAGGTCAGCGTCAATGGGAGGATAGGTCGGCGTGGCCTGCAGGCGGCGCCAGAAGGCACGAGAGCCCACGCATGATGTACATCGAATGCGGATGCCATTTATTCTGGAGCAGAAGCTTAGGTGCGCGTTAGCGCATCGGATCGTGGTGCCGCGCTGGCCACTGACAGGATGACTCCGGCAAACAGCAGCGTGTCGGCAAAGTAGTTGATCCCCTCCACCTTCACTTCAATACCCGGTTGGGACAGCGCCCCGATCATGACGGGCAAATAGATGACCAGGACCGTCAGCAAAATCCAGCCGCCGACACAGGCTGCCACGGTACGCGTTTTCCTGTTCAGCAGAATGCTTCCCCCGGCAAGGAGAAGGGCTGCGCCGGTCACATAGTCAATGAGCACGCGCCCGGGAATCCACGCCGGCATCTCTTTTTGCAGCGGGACGCCGGGAAGTCCCAGCGGATGCAGAAAGTGCTGAATGCCGAAGAATATTGCGGCGAGCGCGATCAGGATGCGGCCCACGGTGATCAGCGTGGTCCGGACTGGTCCGCGCCATCCGGCGTTGGGGCGGTGGGGGGCAGTGGCCGCGAAAATCCAGCCGGCGCCGCCGAACGACGATTCGCGGAAGACGATGGTCCAGGTAATTCTGGCGTCCAGGTGCCTCAGCCCACTGGGAAGATAGAGCATCGCGACAAACATGAACATCATGATTCCGACCAGCAGGCCGGACCAGCGCACCCCGATTTTGGCGGCGATGCTCAGGGCCGCGGCGATCAGCGCGCCGCCGACGAAATATACCCAGAACATACGCCCTGGCATGTACTTCGGCACCAGGTCCTTGACGAATTCCGGGCCGAAGAGATGAAGTGCGCCGAAGACCGCCAGCGGGACGGCGAAACACAGATTGCTCAAAGCCACGATCTTGTCGAGGCCGCGGGCCTGGGCGATCTCGTTTTTCGCGGCCCATATTCCGATCAGGAAAACCGCGATGCCAGCGGAGCACATTGCGACCGCGGTGCCAGAGGTTGCGAAGAACGCGGCGAGAATGGCGGGGTGCATGAGTTTGCTGATTTCGTACAGAGCCTCAGAATTCTACTACGCGGGAAGCCGGACGGGGTGGGCCACCGCGTCTGTGATAGTCGGCCGCATCGGCTTCGATGACGCGGTCTCGATAATGAAAGCTGATGTAGCAGAGCCCGTTGACGGTGCAGCGCGAATCGTAGCAACTTCGTCATCTTCGCCGCCGATCAGATGGATTTTGTAATCCGGCATGATCCGATATTAGAGGCAGGAAAAACAGAAAAACAAAATAAGGATGAAATCTTTTTAGGCCCACGCCCCGCTTTGCGGGGGCATGGGGCACCCGGCTATTTCAACGACTCTTCCCTTTGTAATCGACAAAATACTCAGGGAATTGCTGCTGCAAGGCTTTGATCTTTGGGCGGTCACACACCTGAATGTAGGGATCTTCTGGATGCTGGAGCGCATAGTCCTGGTGATAATCTTCGGCGCGATAGAAGCCTTTGAGTGGCGTCACCTCAGTCACAATGGGTTTCGGAAAGATCCTGGCCTGGTTCAACTGCTCGATATAAGCAGAAGCTATCTTCTTCTGTTCTTCATTCACGTAAAAGATCGCAGAACGATAAGAAGTGCCAACGTCTGGCCCTTGCCGGTTAAGTTGCGTGGGATCGTGCGCAACGGAAAAGAAGATTCTCAGCAGCTCTCCGTATGTGATCTTCGACGGATCATAAATCACTTCAACCGATTCCGCGTGCCCGGTGGTTTCTGTTGTAACCTGATCGTACGTCGCCGTGGTGGCTGAGCCGCCGGAGTACCCTACCGTGGTCTCGGTCACGCCTTTCACTCTTTCAAAAACTGTTTGCGTTCCCCAAAAACAGCCACCGGCAAATACAGCCTTCTCTTTTCCAGCATGGCTGGCTAATGAGACGTCCATTTTTGCAGCAGGAATCGGCGGATTGGTTGCTGCTGTACAGGAAACTATAACTGCAATGACAGAGAGAAACAGGATGAGACGGAAGAAATGAGCGAACATATATAGATAATCATAGTTTGTCTGACTTCCATTGGCTATGAGCCTCTGGCGCGGCCGGCGTGTCGGGATCATCCCAGCGTTCGATTACAAAACGAGCAATTTCTTCTGAACGCTTCTCCCGCTCTGCGGGATGCGCGTTGGCCTTTCCTACAAATCTCTCGCAACAAGACATGCACCCAATGATTTTTTGGGCAAAGTGATTCCACACTACCATCTGCCCGCTGGAGTATAAGCGTGCCTCGCACTCCCATGCCCTCCGGGCCAAGTACCGGCCGCGAGGCGGCTAGGAGTTCTCTGCAGCATCCTGTTGGGCCGATCCTTTTGAAAAAAGTCGTCGAACGAGATGGCCTTTCCACATCCACAATCCCGTAAGGACCATTACAGGAAGGAAGACATACCGAGTTGGGCGTGCATAGTCTGGAAGCTTTTCAAACGGACTATAAATGTAACCGACGATCGGAATGCTAAAGATGATGTGAATCCAGCGAAAAATCGTACGCATATAATTTGTCCTCCATGTATCTGTGAAACTGTGAGTCATTTACTCAGTCCTGGCTTTCAAATTGTGCCAGCAGATTTCAGTCAGCGAAAAACCCTAGATCCCTCCGCTCCGCCACAAAAAGCGCGGCTCCGGTCGGGATGACAAACTGGAAAACTCTACAGAAATAGCTAAAGTTGTTTAGGAAACAGCAACGACCAGGACAGTGGCGTCGTCCTCAAACTCGCCGCCGCTGAAATCGGTGACGCGGTCCAGCAAGCAACGGTGAAGCGCCTCGGCCGAGAGTTGACGGTTGCTGCGCGCGGCCTCGGCCAGGCGCTTTTCGCCAAACTCCTCGCCGTCTTTGTTCACCGCTTCGCTCAGGCCATCGGTAAACATGACCAGGCGGTCTCCGGGCCGCAGCTCGATCTCGCCCTGTTCGTAAACACTCTCCTCGAAAGCACCCACGATCAGGCCGCCTTGTTCCAGGCGTACCTGAACCCCGTCTTTCCGGGTCAGAACGGGTGGGTTGTGTCCGGCGTTCGTGTACTGCAAGGTTTTGCGGTCGACATCCAGCAGGCCATAAAAGAGGGTGATGAACTTGCCCTCTGTGGTGTTACGCGACATTACGCGGTTGACTTTCTCCAGCAGCTCCTTGGGCGGCGTGTCTTCGGTTGCCAGCCCCTTGACCACAGCCTGGAGATTGGACATCAGCAGAGCGGCCGCCATTCCCTTGCCAGACACGTCGGCGATGCAGAGCCCCAGCCGGCTTGCGCCAAATTTGTAGACATCAAAATAGTCGCCTCCGACGATACGCGCCGGCCGCCAACTGCCTGAAATTTCGAGACCCGCAATCTGCGGAATCTCCTTGGGCATGAGCGCCTGCTGGATTTGCCTGGCCTCCTCGTACTCCTGGGCCTGTTTGCGAAGACGCAAACTGGGCGTTTCAATGCCGAACTGCTGGGCGTACTCAGAGTTGAGTCGAGGCCAATCGAACTTCATGGCCTCAGCGCCGACGATGCGGCCGAGGGGAGTTCCGATGAGAAGGCGATCCAGAACATCGAAACAAATGTGCCACCCGGCAGCACCCATGGAGATGAAGCCGCGATCAATGTTGTGCCACAGCGTCAGGCGCGTGCCGCCGTCGCCATCGACATCCAGGGCTTCGAGTTCCCACCGGAGATCTTTGTCACCCCAGTTGTACTCAAGCACCTTGGGAGCGTCGGCTCGCGTCACGGTTGTCTCAGAAACCTGCGCCTTGGGTGCTTTCACCGTGGTGAGCTTCACCCTGGTTCCAACCGTACCCAGGTTCCCATCGGCATCGAAGGGCGCCCACTGGCGCAGATGCGCCGGGTCGGTAAGCGCCTGCCAGACTTTTTCCGGCGGGTGGCGCAGCTCTCTGACGAAAATGAGCGTCCACTTTTCTTCACCGTTTTGTCCCCGGTCCTTCTGTATGTGCGCCCCGCTGGCAGGACCCGGTGCGTACTGCTCGCGATCAATCATCTTCTTCTCCTCCTAATGAACAAAGCGGTTTAGAGTAATCAGCAAAAACCTAGATCCCTCCACTCCGCCGCAAAGTACGCGGCTCCGGTCGGGAGGACAATACGAATTTTGTTCATTACAGTCTTAACTCGCCCCTGCAAGTCCCATGCTTAGCGTGAATAGCGTGCCAACTGGGTGAGCTGAATGAGGTTGCCGCAGGTATCCTTCAGCATCGCAATGGTCGATCCGGTCACGTCAGTGGGTGGCATCGTGAACTCGGCGCCAAGGGCCTTGACCCGCTCGTAGTCCCGCTTGATGTCGTCGGTGAAGAACATGGCCGCAGGCTGGCCCTGTTGAAACATCGCCTGCTGATACGCTTTGGCTGCGGGGTTGTTGTTCAGCGCCAACTGCAGCTCAGTGCCTTCCGGCTCCTCGGACGAGGCCACGGTCAGCCAGCGATATGGGCCCTGACTGAAATCGGTCTTCTTGGCAAAGCCCAGCACCTCCGTATAGAAGTGCAGGGCCTTCTCCTGGTCGTCCACGTATACGCTGGTTACTTTGATTTTCATTTCGTTTCTCCTTTGTCACGTTCGCGGTTTGGGCCGCGTCTTCTTCCGTGTCTTCCTTTTCGTTGGTGTTGCTTGAGCTTGTCCCATGCGGTCGAGGTGGCGTTCAAGAGCATCTACGTGAGCGGACCAGAACCGGCGGAACTGAGCCAGCCAGGCATCCAGCTCCTGAAGTGGTTCAGGTTTCAGCCGGTAGAGGCGGCGCTGTGCGTCCACCGTGGATTCCACGAAACCGGAATCTCTCAGCACTCGCAGGTGCTTTGACACGGTCGGCTGCGGCATACGAAGCTGACGCTCGATCTCTCCCACCGACTGTTGGGCCGAGACCAGGAGGCTCAATATCGCGCGGCGGTTCGGCTCCGCAA